>NZ_JARQZE010000050.1:0-586 GCF_029588855.1 Thauera mechernichensis
GCCTTCTGCGCCGGCCAGGACCTCGCCGACCCCGACATGGCCACGCAGCCCGACGGCCGCCTACCCGACATCGGCGACGTCGTCGACAAGAACTACAAGCCGCTGGTGCTGCGCCTGCAGAACCTGCGCGTACCCACCATCGCCGCCGTCAATGGCATCGCCGCCGGTGCCGGCGCCAGCCTGGCGCTGGCCTGCGACCTGGTGGTGGCGACGAAGTCGGCGTCCTTCCTGCAGGCGTTCAGCAAGATCGGCCTCATCCCCGACACCGGCGGCACCTGGTTCCTGCCCCAGCGCGTCGGCATGGCACGCGCCATGGGCCTGGCCCTGCTCGCCGACAAGCTGCCCGCGGAGAAGGCCGCCGACTGGGGCCTGATCTGGGCCGCGTACGACGACGCCGAGTTCGGCGCCAAGGTCGACGCGCTCGCCACCCAGCTCGCCGCCATGCCCACCAAGGCGCTGGTGCGCACCCGCCAGGCCATGCACGCCGCCCCCGGCCACACCCTCGAACAGCAGCTCTCCTTCGAAGGCGGCTTCATGCGCGAGCTGGGCTGGAGCGCGGACTACGCCGAGGGCGTCGCCGCCTTCA
>NZ_JARQZE010000051.1:0-517 GCF_029588855.1 Thauera mechernichensis
GGCATAGCCGGGGGATGTAGGCCAAAGGCCGTTAAGCATCCCCCGGCGACGCCCAGCGGCGAGCGATGGCTTTTATGGTTTCCCGTTTTCGCGCACGCGAAAACATGCCCGCCTCGGCGGGCCTGCATCCGTCATTGATCGCAGATCAGTGATTCGGGCCATACCCTTTGCCGGGATACGGGGTTGAACCCGCTTGGGCGGGTTCAAGGGCTACCGCCCCGGCCCCTACCGGCAAACCGGACAGTCCCCCGGACTGTCCGGCTTCGGGGCGCATGGCCCTCTAACCACGCCGGGAAGCGCAACGCTCCGAGTTGGGCTTTCAGGTGGGTTAGGTGGGTGGTATTCGCCTTGGAGCAGGGCGCGTAGCGCCTGGCGTGAGGCGATGGATTCCCGCTCTTATCCACGGGGCGAACCTGTGGGAAAGCCGACTGCAAGCCCGCGCATTGCACGAGGCGGCTTTTCCACGGGCGACGTGCGCGAAGCGCGCGGCGGCACGGTGGGTAAGAGCGGCTGTTTG
>NZ_JARQZE010000005.1:0-24013 GCF_029588855.1 Thauera mechernichensis
GCAGATTCATGGTGATCATCTCCTCTGTTCCCCGCTCCTCGACGGAAGCGGCGGAGGTTAATCACCTGGATACTTTTCAGCGCGCAGACCCCGCGAAATCTGGGTAGTTTTCAGTGCGCGTCAACACAAAATTGCGACTTAAATCGATTATGCGTAAGGCGGGATTGCCGGATTGTAGGTGCAGAAGCTGATCGAGTGTCGCGTCACTGCTGCCATCGTTCACGAACACGATTTCAGGCTCAATTAGGCAGTCGTTGCTTAGAGCATCAAGTGCTCTCTCGACAAAGGTCGAGACGCTCTCATACTCATTCAGAACCGGGACGACTAGCGAAACTTTAATCCGGTGCTGACGTGAGATTTTTTTCGCCTGCAAGCTAGAGTTCCAAATATTTTGAGTTGGGCTATCGCATCTATCTGTATGCTTTTCCATCTTTGGATCTACTCTAAGTTGCGCTGTTGAGAGGGTGTTCCCTTGCAGCCCAAGGAGGCCGTTGGTTCGGTATAGGGTGCTTAGATCTAACAACCAAGAGCTTGTGCACCGCAGATCCGTGGCAAGAGGGGGTTAAGTCATGCTAAGTGAGCGCACATTCGGACGAGAAAGTTCAAGCAAGCATAGTCGCAGCTTGCCCCTCGCAGCTAGAGGCGCAGCCGTCGCTATCCGCGAGTGAGCAGTTATTTAAAGGTTAAGTATTTATGGCCGTAATAGCTCGTAACTATGGGGGCCGCGACACCCACGGAGTGGGCGAGCGCCTCGGTGTGATTGACGATACCGATAGCCGGGAGCCACACGCTCTCTAGCGTCAAGCTAATCGCCAGGGTCTGCAGAACAGCGAAGATATTCACTGCTGCGAAGCTCGAAAGCTGTCTTGCTAAACTGCCACTGCTCACTGGGAATACGTGGCTACGCATCAGTATGAAGGCCACGAGCATGCCGAAGCAGTAAGCGAGAACTATTGCTGTCGAGAAACTAAAGAAGCTGCTGAAGAAGAAGCGTGAGGAGTAGTTTGCTGTCGCAGCGATCGCTCCTGCGACCAAGAAGCGCATAAACTGGTTCTTAAACATGCTGGCTTCGGGTTGGCGCGTTGGATTCCGTCGCCTGCAAGGCCATTCGTCTACCAAACCGGATGCTCTCGGAGATCCCTCGATCCTCCGGATAATAGTAGGATGTATCTGCAACCCAGAGCCCCTTTATTGGTAAACCGGCGTCCGGCAAGCCCTCGAGATATCCTGGACTGCAGATAGGTTGAGCATAACGGCAGCGGCTGACGCGCACATCTATGATGTCTTGCAGCTGGATAGATGGGTTGATCTTCATTACGTAGCTGGAGACCTTTTCGATGAAGACCTCATCCGAGTCCTTGTATTTAGGATGATCACCCGGCATGTAAAATGGCACATAGACGATATGGTCTGTCAGAGGCCTCAGGTTGCTGTACTCGACAAGGCCTGGGATGTCCATCTCAGGGTCGTTTATATTTAGCCAGAAGTTTTCACTGACGCGCTTGCTCAGCTTCATGATGACACAGACGACAGCGATGTTCTTGAGCACCTTGAATCGATGCAGTACGGCGGTGGGGAGGTCGGGTATTATTTTTTCGATATATGGAAGAGGGATCGTGCTGATCACGGTATCAAATGATTCTTGATGGCTTTCGCAGCGTACCGCGACGACTTTTGCGTCGTCGATGATTACGCGGCGTACCGGCGAATTAAGCCTGATCTCGCCGCCGGCTGTTTGGATGCTTGATTGCAGCGCATTCAAAAGAGTCTGTGACCCGCCCTGGAGGTAGCCGAGTTTTTCACGAAATATGCTGCTGCGCGAACGACCGATACGCCGGATACGGCTCCAGATCCAGGCTGCCGATAGGTTGTTGGCGTATTCGTAGAATTTCAGGTCAAACAGTCGTCGCCAGAGCACTTCCCAGGCTTCATCACCAACCCATCGTCGTATCCAGCTCGCCGCCTCCATCTTGTCGAGAGCACTCCAGTCGTTGCGCTTGGTCGCCATGAATGCGTGCAGTCCGTATCGCACTTTCGCGGGGAGGCTCAACCCCTTGAACTTCAGCAGCGCGATCGGGTTGCCCCAGGGCTGGATACAGTCGTTGTACCAGTAGCCCATGCGTGTCTCTGCCCAGTTCATCCTGTGGGCTAGACCAAGCTCATCGATGACGTCCAGGAACGCCTGGTCGGAAGTGCAGTGGAAGTGGTAATAGCGCTCTATCTCCAGCCCCCCAAAGTCGAAGGATGCGCTCATTCCGCCGACGCGGTCGTCGGCTTCGAATATGACCGGTTTATGGCCATCACGCACGAGCTGGTAGGCCGCAGCGAGGCCCATTGGGCCTGCGCCGAGAATGGCGATGCGCTTTGACACGTCAGAACTCCAGGATCACATTGCTGTAGCGCGGATCGTTCATGGTCTCTTGTAGCGCCAAGGCGAAGGGGGTGCAGGGGACTCCGAAGGTTCCAGGCCAGTCGGTCACTGCAAACTCATCCCTGGCGACAAGCGCGGCGAGTTGTTGCGTGGTGAATGGTGGGTTTTTGTCGAAGCAAGCCCAAAGCCACAGAAGTCCGTGAAAAAGACGATATGGAATACGACAGATGAACGTGCGCGCACCCGTTGCGCGTTTGATTGCTCGTATCATCTCGATGTATTCGATCTTCTCGTGTCCTGATATGTCATAGATGCCGCTCGTAATGTTTTGCTCGATGCAGCTGATGATGATTTTGGAAAAGTCGCCAACGTAAAGTGGTTGCCTTATATAACTGCCGTTTCCGGGTATCGGAAATACGGGGACCCTCTTCATGAAACGAGACAGCCAGCCGAGGTGCTTGCGATCGAACCACCCGAACATCAGTGTCGGTCGGAGCACCGTACACGGAATACCACTCTCGATGACCAGTATTTCCTGGGCCCTCTTTGTGTCCGTATAGAAGTCGTTTGAAGAGGATTGGACGACAGACGAACTGACATGCACGAGGTGACGGATGTCGTGGGATCTCATCGCGTCAATCACGCGCTTTGTGGCGCCCATGTTGTTGCGGACAAACTGGTTGTAGTCGGTGCCGCCAATCTGCGCTTGCAGCATGACCACGGCTTTGGCACCTGCAAAGCTCGCTTGCCACGCGCCCGGTTCTGCGAGGTCAGCGTGAATCGCGGTGATTTCCGGCAAAGTACGGCGCAAGATATCGAGGTTGTGACGATGCTTATCGATCACGACGATATCCGAATGTCCGCTATTTTTAAGGCGGATCGCCAGGTTTTGACCTACTAGCCCAGCGCCACCGGTAAGGATGATCTTGCTGCTCGTCATGGTTATCTTTTTTCCTCACGCTTACATCAGTTTGATACTCGCCAGAGGGTGGTAAGTCATCGCCGATCTCGTTGCGCGTTCAGGTGCGCAGCGGATTCATTGGGCCTTTAGCTTCATGATGAATATGGGGCCAAATGAGACATCAACGACATAGTTCGCTCTAAGGTATTCGTCAAGGAGATCCACCCCGGAGAACAGCCGGCTGTCGTTCTGCTCGATATGGTTTTCCCAAGTGGCGTCGAGCAGAATGTACTGTGGAGTGTTTTCCTTGAAGTCAGAGATCATCTGCGCCTGGATCGCATGCGTATTCTGCAGGCCGGGGTCGAAGTGGTGCCAGCGGCCGACAGGAAGCGCACCAAGGAGGGAGTAGGCCATTACGTCATTGACGAAAATCTTCTGGTGCTGAGGTAGTCCGCTGTAGAAGCGGTCCCCCCTGGAGACCCGTTGCCTCAGATAGGTGATCGCGTTCAAACGGTTCATATTCAGGAGAAAGGTCTGGTTGACCATTCTCCGGTAATGTTCGTTGGCCCGCGCGAGTGGGTTGCTGCTTGCCCTTGGCGAGAGGGTGTCGTTCGATTCTTCATTGAAGTAGCCTGCCACGCTCTTTCTGAAATGGGCGAATATTGTGATGCCGGATGTCAAATTGACAGTCGCGACCTTGATTGTCGAGGTGAGGAATATCAGCAGCAATAGTCCAGATGTATGCCGCACAAATCCTTTGGTGCTTACGTGAGCGTAGGCGAGCATCAGGATGGCCGGAATCAATGAGGCGAGGATGTGGTTGGCGCTGATTCTGACGTAGCCTTTTAAGTAAAACAGCAAGGTCGCAGCCAAAAGGAGTGTCTGGAATATTGATATCTTTTTATTTCTGATGCTGTCCACAATGACGAGCAGTGCAGCAATCAACGGCAGATAGATGACAAATACACTGACGCTGTTCAGTAAAGGTAGCGGCAGACCGCGGAATTTTGCGTAGTTTTCGATCGGCCACGTGATGATGTCAAATATGAATTTGCTCAAGCCGATGCCGTTTTCGGTTGAAGCGTACAGATAAAGCAGCCAGGCGAACGGGAGAAGGGCAGCGGAAGCCGAGAAGATGGCCAGCTTGCTCAGGGTATCCTTCAGTGCATAGGCTTTTGTCTGCGTAAGATGAATGTAATATATAAAAATGGCTACATACTGATAGAAGCCGACGTCGTATCGGAAGAGGGCGCAGAGCCCGCACAAGAGGCCGCTTATCAGAAGAGTCTCAACGTGAAGCTCGCCCGCCGCGTTCCTGATGAGGTAGGCGGCAGTTGGGAAAAATATCGCCATGCAGGCGAACAGGGGGTAGCCATGAAATCTCACGCTCGCGAGGAGCAGCAACACGGAGATGGTTGGTAACCAGAATGCGGGCTTGCGGAGGTATTGATCGCCGATCAGCAGTTTCAGGGAGACTGCAAAATAGACCACCGTGATTGCGCGCAGCAGCGCGTCGGCCCAGCGCACGCCGAACTGGTCGCCGCCGGCCAGTGCCGCGAGCGCCGCGGGCAGGTAGAAGCTTGCAGGGCCGTAATTTGCGTAGAAGTCTATGTGCGGAATCCAGCCTTGACTGACCAGCATTGCACCGGTTGCGATGATCCCTTCATCGTAAGCGTCGAGAAGCCGGGTTCCCATCAGGAAGATGACTGGGGTCAACCCGATCGTGATCGCTAGGTTCAAGAAGCGCATTTTGGTATGTTGTTTGACTTGACGGAGCGTCTACAGCGTAAGGCGCTTGTAGATGGCGGCCGGAATGTACCGGATGACCAGCATGATCGCCCACCAGAACGCAGGGGCGTAAACCACGTCAACATTACGCTCGATCCCGGTTACGATTCGCTTGGCGATGACGTCGGGGGGTACGACCAGTGCGGCCGGCAGTGCCATGCCCTGCGTCATTGGTGTGTCGACAAAGCCTGGGCGGATATCGCTCAGCGACACGCCTGCTTTGTGCAGCCTGGCTCTCAAGCCTTCGCAGAACACGGACACCGCTGCCTTGGCACTGCCGTATACGTAGTTGCTTGGTCGGCCGCGGTCGCCCGCGACCGAGGTAATGACAGCGAGTGCGCCGTGGCCTTGGCGTTCGAGCTGGTTTGCCAGAAGGGTGAGCACGGCGATGACCGAGCTCGCGTTAATCTCGAATGCCTCCATTGCGCAGCCAGGGTCCGCCTGGCAGGCGGTCTGGTCTGGAAGGCTGCCGTGGGCGACGAGCACGACATCGATGCCGCCCAAGGCATCGAGCGCTGCGTCCAGCAGGGCGGGGTGTGCTGCTGTGTCTTGCGCCAGAAACTGCGCACTCGTGACCGCTCGCGCGCCGCGCACCGTGAGGTCGTTGGCAAGAGCGGCAAGTTTTTCTGGGGACCGTCCGGCCAGAAAGAAGGTCGCACCGTGCATCGCCCAGCGACGGGCGCAAGCCGTTGCGATGATGGAGGTGGCGCCGATGATCAGGATGCGCTTCATTGGGTCACCCTTCGCCAGAACCGTGAAAGCAGGGCTGGGTCACGGAGTGCCTCCAGCTGCTGCCATGCGGGGTAGCCGCGGCGGAAGTCGTCGCCGGTCATGTGGGCGTCCTTTGCGGGGTAGAGCCGACCGCCTGCCTCACGCACGATGGCGTCGAGGCGGGGAAAGAGCGTCTCGCCAAGGTCGCGCTGGTGAGGGAAGTCCAATGCCAGCGTGGTGCCGGGCTTGGGAAAGGAGAGTAGGCCCGGGCTGTTTACCGAGCCGCAGCGCTTGATGACGGCGAGGAAAGAGCCAGTTTCCGAGGCGGCGATCGCCTCCAGCAGTGCGCTGATGCCGTCACGGGCGACGTGCTCGGGGATCAGCGCCTGATATTGCTGAAAGCCCTGGCGGCCATAGATACGGTTCCAGTTCAGTAGTGCATCGAGCGGGTAGAAGAAAGCGTCGTAGCCGGTGTTGGATCGCCGACGCGTGACGGGGGCCTTGTGCCAGTAAACTTCGTTGAATGCGCGCAGGGACAGTCCGTTGATCAACGAGAAGGGCGGCGTCAATGGGACGGTCACTTTGCGCTTGGTTTCGACGGCCAAGGGGCCCTTCGCTGCGAAATCACCGGCCATATAGACGCCGCGACCGCGTGCCTTGCCCTTGGCCAGGCAGTCGATCCACGCCACACAGAACTCGTGCGCTTCATCGAGCTCGGTCGAGAGGCTAAAGAACTCATCCAGGTTGCCGAAGCGCTGGGTGAGGCCGTCGATGCGGCTGCTGCGGATCGGTACGAGCTGGAGCTCGGCCCACTCTATGATGCCGGTCAGCCCCATGCCGCCGATGGTAGCGATGAAGTGCGCGGGGTGTGAGTGCGGGGAGCACTCGATGCGCCCGAGGTCCGAGCGCAACAAGCCCAAGCGGCGGACATGACAGCCAAAGGTGCCACGGCGGTGGTGATTCTTGCCATGGACGTCATTGGCGATGGCCCCTCCCAGGGTCACGTACTTTGTTCCGGGGGTGACGGGCAAGAACCATCCGCGCGGTACCGCGATGCGCAGGATATCCGCCAGGCTCACGCCGGCCTCCGCGGTGACCTTTCCGGCTGTCCAGTCAGCGGCCACGAAGCGATCGAGCGCGCGGGTATGGAGTACGTGGTCGCTGGCAGCCAGGCAGCTGTCGCCGTAGCTCAGGCCGGCGCCATAGGCAAGTGTACTGCCATGGGCGGCGGCGAGCTTTGCGAACGCCGGGGCGAGCGCCCCAGGCCAGTGGCAGACGGTAGGCGACTGTGGGTAGCGCGGGAATTGTCCCCACGACAGCAGACTTGCGCTGCTCATAGCGCCGCCCAGAATACCAATGCCAGAATCAACGCAATCCCCTGGCTTACCCTATCGCGGATCGTAAAGATAACGGGATCTTCATGTACCAGCCCCCGGTATGCGAGCATCCATAGCCGGGTCATCCAAACAAGGAGCAGCGGGCAGGCGAGCCAGAAGAACTCCGGCTGCTGGTAAAGCTGAGCGCTGTGAGCGTCGTTGATGTACAAGGCCAGCACCATTACGGCCATATAGCCCGCGGCGGCGCCCAGCGATGCGATCATCGGCAGGTCATCGATGAAGTAGCCGCGGCCGCGCGCCTTCGTGCCCTGGCTACGGTCGCGTAGCTGATAGAGTTCGGCATAACGCTTTATCAGCGCCAAGCTCAGAAAGATGAACATCGAGAAGGCGAGCAACCAGAACGACATCGGCAGATCCAGGGCGAGCGTGCCTAGGATGATGCGCAGGGTGTAAAGGATGGCGAGGGTGATCACATCGATCACCATGTGGCGCTTGAGCCACAGTGAATAGCTCAGGGTGAGCCCGTAATAGCCGGCGAGCCCGAGCGTGAAGGCTGTGGGCAGGTACAGCAGCGCGAGGCCAAAGGCGACCAGCAACAACAACGAAAGCGCGACCAAGCCTGCTTTGATCGACAGGCGCCCGGCGGCGAACGGGCGCTCGCGCTTGCGGGGGTGGTGGCGGTCGTCACGCAGGTCGAGTAGGTCGTTGAGGATGTAGACGCTCGACGCGCACAGCCCAAACGCGACAAATGCGACGATGGCATGAGTCACCGAGGGCCATGCCACGATCTGGTGCGAAACCAGCAATGGCACGAAGATGAGCAGGTTTTTGAGCCAATGGTGAAGCCGCAGCGCGGCGACCCAGTCACGCAGCCCACCCGCCGGCGAGTTGATCACCTCGGTGACATTGCCAAGGGCGTCTGCCTGGCGCCTGACCGCAGCGGGTGCATTGACGACGTGGGCACGGCGCGCGGCTTGCCATACAGGCAGATCGTCGCGCGCATTACCTGCGTAATCAAAGCCGCCTTCGCCATACGCGTCGACCAAGGCGTCGCGCTTCACATGTGCGGAGAGATTGCGGCTGCCGTCGCTGGCAATCACGTCATCGAATAGCCTGAGGTGGGCGGCCACCCGTTCCGCAAGGCGGTGGTGGCTCGCCGTCGCCAGCACGATCCTGCGCCCCGCCGCGCGCTCGCGGGTGATGAGCGCAATCACCGCCGGATCGTAGGGCAGTCGGGTTACATCGAGGTCGGTTGCGTGGGCGAGTTGGTGCTTGAGCGCCGCCTTGCCACCCGCCAGCCAGAAGAGCGGCGAGAGCACGCGCAGGGGCTGGTCACGCACGAACAGCAGCCCTGTCTCGAGGAGCAGGTCGGAGCGTAGCAGCGTGCCGTCAAGATCGACGACGAGGGGGGCGACGTGTTCCAAGGCACTCTTTCTCGGAGCCGAAGTGTTCTCGCGTAAGCGCAAGCGGCAGCGTGCGGCGCGCAGGCACTTCGAGACGGGTGAAGCGGACGAAGACCGACCGTGAAGCCGTTACCCTGATCAGCCTTCGTCCAGACGGCGAGGCGCGGTGATCGCGCTCGCAACCTGGCCCGGCCTCCCGCGAAGGGGGGCCGGGGATAAGCTGCGAGCGGTCAAGGGGAGTTAATTCCCGTTGACCACCTGAATAGCCGTCTTCAGGTTCACGTCACGCATGACCTCGGAGATCGCGTTGGTGGTGTTCATCGCGCCGATCACGGTGGTGGAGGCCTCGAGGTTGGTCAGGTTGACCGAGGCGACAGCCGCCTCGCTCAAGAACCAGGTCGGGGTGTTGTTCGAGGCCACGATGGCGATGTTGCCGGCGATGTTGCCCGCGTTGACCGAAGCGCTCACCATCTCAACGCCGCCGAGTTGGGTCGTCACGTCACCGAGCGCTGCGAGATCAGAGAAGTCACCGCCGGAGGAGAAGCCGCCGAGTTCGATGCCTTGGGCGGCGAAGTCGGTGGTGAGGTTGTCCTTCACCCGGTTCTCGAGGTCGGCGGTGTTCATCACACCGATGACGGTGGTCGACAGGCTGTTGCCGTTGATCGCCTTGGCGGTCGCGGTGGCGGACTCGATGTTGCTCGAGGTCGCGTTGGCGGTGGCGTTCACGTTCTCGATGGCGCTGAACGAGATCGTGGCGCCTTCGATGGTGATGGCGCCATACACGCCCGCTTCGTTGATCGACGCGGCAAGTGCGCTGACGTTCGGCCCGCCAGAGACGCCACTGATCGCGGCGGCAATGTCCGAGAACGACGTGGCGCTGACACCGTCGCTAAAGAACGTCGTGCTGAAGGTCGGCACGTTGATCACGGACTGAGCCATTGCACCACTAGCCAGGACCATGCCCGTGGCGAGGGCAAGCGCGGTTTTCTGGAATTTCATCATGTACTCCATAGAGGGTTGACCGCCGGCCTGTTCCCGGAGGACGTTCAGGGTGATGCTTGGCGAACAGGGCCATTCTCGAGTTGGTGCGCAAGCGGGCTGGGATACCGAGTCACGACCGCGCACGACACCACGCGTCTCGGATGGTACAGGTAAACAATTAAAAAGGTAAATATTGATTTAGAGCAAGTGAATAAATTTCGGCTGCGGCCTCGTCCCGCCATCCTGCCCGGTGAATGCTTGGGGGGCTGTCATACCTACCGTTTGAGGGCCGTGATTGCGCAGGTGCGCGGCGACCGCGCGAGAGGTCATCTGCGCTCGAGCAGTTCCATTCGATCGTTTACGAAGGATGGTATCGGTAGGGCGTTACCTTGGAAATTGATTTCCAACGCACGCATGCCGGGCATGTAAAGATGCCACGGAGCGAGGCCGTCGAGCTCCACGGCCTCGCCCGCGCGCAGCGCGACCGCGCGGTCGCGCCCGCTGCCGTCGCTCACGCACAACGTACCGGCGCGCGGGCTGGTGACGCGCAGTTTGTTTGCCGGTGCCCGTGCGAACAGGGGTGTGATGCGTGGGGCCTCGCTGTCGCGGGCGGGACGGCACGCGGGGTCGATCGAGCGCTGCGCCAGGTTCGCAGCGCCCGGATCGCCGCTGGACGCGCCGCTGGACGCGCCGTTGGCTGCGTTGGCGCCGCTGCGGCGCAGCTCCAGTACCTGCAGGGCGGCGGCTGATGGTGAAGACTGCTCGTCGGCAAAGTAGCTGCTGTCGGCCACTGCCGCAGGGGCCAGGCCGCCGTTGTCCGCAGCGGGTGTGGTGGGCGCTGTTGCGCCAGTGCTCGAGCGGCCGTCGTCACCGTTGGGCTGCACGGTGGCGCCGTCCCCCGCGGCGCTCTCTGCCTCGGGGGGGCTCGCTGCGACCGCAGGCGCACCGGCCGCCACCGCTGCCGCGGCCGCGGCGCGCGCCAGGTTGGCGCGGTAGGCGTTTACGCGCTGGCTGCTCGGGGTGTTGGTGCTGACCCCTTGCACGGCCTCGACCAGGGCGTAGCAGTCCTTGAACTCCTCGGGCTTCATCATTTGCGTGAGCAGCTCGAAGGTGGCCAGGTTGAGCATCTGGCGCAGGGCAAAGTGCACTGCCTCGCGCTGGTTGTTGCCGAGGTCCACGCTGACCAGCGTGTTGCCGAAGAAGCGACCGATGCCGAAGCCCGCTTCGGTGGCGACGAGCTGCTTCTGCAACGGCACGTTGGCGAGCACGCGGCCGGTGCGCGTTTCGGTAAGCGAGAGGTCGAGCCCGATGAGGATGCGGTGCTGGCGGTAGCGCGGCCCCAGGCCGGCGATCTGCGTCTCGAAGCCGCTGCCGGGCAGGAAGTCGAGGCTGTTGATGCTGCCGGTGATGTAGAAGGTGCTGGCGATCTGGCTCTTGGTGTCGCGGATGCCCCACTTGGCCTCCGCCTCCATGATGCGCGGGTCGCGCCGGTTCACCAGGACAACACCGGCCTGAAACAGCGCCGACTGTACGATGTCCCCGGCGCCCTGGGTGACGAACTTAGCGGTGCCGCCGTCGGCGAGTTGCTCCTTGCCGGTGGCGTCGAGGATGGAGCCCACCGAGAAGCGCAACACCTCGGTGTTGATGCGGCCGCGCAGACAGCT
Source organism: Thauera mechernichensis (assembly GCF_029588855.1). Taxonomy (NCBI): domain Bacteria; kingdom Pseudomonadati; phylum Pseudomonadota; class Betaproteobacteria; order Rhodocyclales; family Zoogloeaceae; genus Thauera; species Thauera mechernichensis. Next base: position 11,157 of record NZ_JARQZE010000005.1, read on the forward strand.
CAGGGCGTTATCGTAGGGGGTCACGATGTCGGTGATCGGCGGGCCGCTGAAGAGCGGCTCGTCACGTTCGGGGGCGACCGTCGGCACGCCGACCGTGCCACAACCCTGGACTGCGGCGAGCAGGCCTATGGCGGATAGCAGACGGGCACCGCCCACCCGCAGTGCGGCTAAGGTCAATCGGCCGCTCCATAGGCCTTGGTGCTCGACCAACTGGAATGGTTGAGCCCGATCTCTTGTACGCTGATCGAGCCGTCCTGGCCACCCGCGTTGGTCGAGAAGGTCGATACGGTGTTCGCGTCACCGGTAATGGTGACGGTGGCCTCGGTCATCGAGCCGATGGTGTTGGTGTTGAACGTGTTGACGTTGTTATAGGTGGTATTACGTCCGATATTGTCATAGTAGCCAGACTCTTTCTTCTCGATCATGTCGGCCTGGTTCATGTTTGTCTGGTGCCGTGAGACGCCGGGAAAGGCGTAACTGTTACTCCAGCCGACCGAGGGGGTCTGAGCCTGGGCATGTGCGGCAAGCAATGCGAGGCTGAGGACGATGAGTCTTGACATCTGGGCGTATGCGTCGAATTGAAGGGATGTCTCGATGGCGTCTGCCGATGGCATCCAGCGTTGGTTTCAGCCCCGCATCAGGTTGGATGCCTTGGGGCGTTCCACGCGGTCGTTGCTCTCCAGGCTGCCTTCGATACGCGCGCCACTCTCGATCTCGATGGTCTGGTACTTGATGTTGCCAGTCACCGTCGCGCCCGAGCGGATCACCAGGTGTTTGACCGCTGCAATCGACTGCCCCGCCTGGCCTGCGAGGTCGATGTTTTGCCCCGACAGGCTGCCGCTCACTCTGCCGGAGGCGCCAATACGGATGTCCTGAGCCGAGATGTCACCGTCGATCGCGCCATTGACGAGCACGGTACCTGGCGCTTCGATCTTGCCATTCAAGCGTACGCCTTCGCCGATGATCAGGGAGCCGGCCTCCCAGTCCTGGTATTGAGTCATGGGTGTTCTTGTTCCTTGAGTGCTGCGGTCGATGACGGTGTGGGGTGTGAGCTCAATGCGGCTTGCTCGAGCCGAAGAGGCGTGACATGAGCGTTGTCGGCAAGGGTAATACTTCCTTCGCCAGCTCGTGGTCTTCCTTCTCGAGCCCGGGCGGGAGGTTGTCGAAGTTGGGCGTGATCCTGTCCATTGCGGGCGCCATGTTGTGGATGGGAGCGGGTTCTTCGCAATAGTTGAGCGTGCAGTTCAGACGCGCGCCCGTCTCTGCGCGAACGAGCTTGTAGTAGCGCAGGTCGCCCTCGACCACCGCATCCCGCATGACCACGAGCTCCTCGGTGCAATCAAGATCGCCCCTGAACGTACCGAAGATGACTGCGTGACCACAGGTGATCTCGCCGCTGATGGTGCCCCCGCTGAGGATGATGACCTCGTCGGCCTCCACCCTGCCTGCCATGCGGCCTTCGACGCGAAGGGTGCCGGGGACCTGGAGGGTGCCGGACACCTGCGTGTCCCGGCCGACGACCACGCAGCCGAAGGCGAGCGCCTCGTTGGCGGGTGCATACTGAGACGGTGGGCCTTGGGGTATTTGCGCATCGTCGCGTAGCGGTGTGGCCGATGAGGCGAAGCTCTGTGTTCGTTCTTCGATCGGCTCTGTCGAACGCGCCTTCGCCTGGCCATGTAGTTCGTCGTCGTAATTTGCCCGTCTGGCTTTCATGATGCCTTCCGTTTGGTCTTTTGCTCGTCGTATTGGCACGCGGTACCCGGTGTGTATGACCGTGCGCGCGGAGTCGCATCCGACAAGGCAACGCCCATCCCGCACTTACCGATGGTAGTATAGGTAAAGATACCATAAAATCGAACTGTACCTTTCGCTAGATGTGAGGAAGCTGTCGGTGTTCCCGCCGCTTGAAGCGGCGCCGAGCACTATGCGGAGTCCCGAACGGCGCATGCTTTTTTTCTTGGGCAGGTTTGTAGCCTGTTGGTTAATTTCGGACCCAATGGTGGTCCGCGAGGCTGCGGTCGCAGGCTCAAGGAGTGGTGATGGTAAGGGCGAGGAAGAGCAAGGGCACTCGGTCGCAGTTCGAGCGCGTGACAGTGGGCGACAGCGGTGGCGCGATCATGCAGCCGCAAGTGCCGACGCAGGATGAGATCAACGAGGTCATTCGCCTGTTTTCCGGGGGGCAGCTGGAGGCCGCGGAGCGCCACGCCGTTGCGCTAACGCGCAGACACCCCAATCATCCTTTCGGCTGGAAGGCGCTCGGTGGGGTGCGCAGGCTGCGCGGGCAGGTCCGCGCGTCACTCGAGCCGATGAAGCGGGCGACACGTCTCGCGCCTGGGGATCCCGAAGCACACAGCAATCTCGCCAAGACCCAAATGGACCTGGGGGAACTGGAGGCTGCGGAGGCGAGCTATCGGGAGGCGATACGCCTCAGGCCCGAGCACGTCGTGGCGCACCTGTATCTTGGCGACCTCCTTTGCAAGCTTGGACGCTGGTTGGAGGCAGAGGCGTGTTTCCACGAGGCGATTCGACTGAAACCCGACGCTGCTGAGGCCCACTGCAGGCTGGGCGAGGTGCTTGCGAAGCGGGGGGAATTCCAGCCTGCGTTGGCGAGCTTTCAGGCTGCGATCAGGCTCAGGCCTGCCTACGCCGAGGCACACTGCAACCTTGGTATCATGCTGGAGCGTCTCGGCCGCTTCGATGTAGCCGAGGCGAGTTACCGAGAGGCGGTGCGTGTGAGCCCAAAGGTAGCGGCCGCGCATAACGGTCTGGGCAATGCGTTCAAGCGTGCTGGCGACCTCGAGCGCGCCGAGGAGTGTCTTAGAGAGGCGATCAGCATCGATCGCAACTACGCGGAAGCGCATTGCAACCTGGGTGTGGTGCTGAAGGAGTGGGGTAGGCTGAAAGATGCCGAAGGCAGTCTGCGTGAGGCGATTAGGCTCAAACCCGGCTTGGTCGAGGCGCACAACAACCTTGGCAATCTGCTTAAGGACCTTGGGCAGCTAAAGGCTGCCGAGGCGGCTTTTCGCGAAGCGATACGCCTTGCGCCCGATCGTGCCGAATGCCACATGAATTTGGGTGGCGTCCTCGAGCGGCTCGGACAGCTCAGCGCCGGTGCGGAGAGCGTTCGCAAGGCCATATCCTTGAGGCCGACCTTCGTCGAGGCTCGCAGCAACCTATTGTTCAGTCTAAATTATTATGAATCATCACCGGCGATCGAGTTGCTCGATGAGGCCAAGCGGTACGGGGAAATTGTCAGCACGCGTGCGCAACCAAAGTTTACTAACTGGGTGACGATCGGCACGAAGCGGCTGCGGGTTGGCCTTGTATCGGGTGACTTCAATAACCATCCCGTCGGCTACTTCTCCGAGGGTTTGATCAAGCACCTCGATCCTGCGCGTTTCGAACTCCATGCGTTTTCCATGGCGAGCAAGGGCGACGACTTGACGGTGCGTATCAGGCCGTATTTTGCCGACTGGACGTCATTGCTCGGCATGGACGACCTTGAAGCTGCGCGTATAATTCAACAGCGTGGCATTCACGTTCTGATCGATCTTTCCGGGCATTCCGCTAAGAACCGCCTACCGGTGTTCGCCTACAAGCCGGCTCCGGTGCAGGCCTCATGGCTGGGCTATTTTGCGAGCACCGGTGTGCCCGAGATGGATTTCTTCATCGGTGACCCCTATGTGGCCCCCGAGTGCGAAGCGCATCATTTTACCGAGAGCTTGTGGCGGCTGCCCGAGACCTGGCTCTGTCGCGAGCCGCCTGGTCACGCGCCGGCCGTCGGCGCGCTCCCCGCGCGCGCGAACGGGGTCGTGACTTTCGGCTGTTTCGGCAACATGACGAAGGCCGGGCCGAGGGTCCTGCGGCTATGGGCCGGCATCCTGAATCAGATTCCTGGCGCTAGGCTGTTCCTTAAATGTCATCAACTTGATGACCCGCAGGTTGTCAAGGACGTCACGGCGAGGTTCCGCAGCCATGGGGTTGCGCCGGAGCGCTTGATCCTCGAAGGACGAAGTCCCTCGCTTGGCTATTACGCGGCATACAATCGTGTCGACATGGTCCTGGACACCTTTCCCTACCCTGGCGGTACGACCTCGGTCGATGCGCTGTGGATGGGGGTGCCCATTCTTACGCTCAAGGGTGAGCGGTTTCTGTCGCACCTTGGTGAGTCAATCGCTCACAATGCTGGGCTGCCGGAGTGGATCGCCGAGAACGAGGATGATTACGTGCGGAAAGCGGTCAAGTTCGCATCGGACATCAGCGCGCTCGAGTCGATAAGGGCGGGCTTGAGGGAACGGCTGCGTGACGGGCCGCTTTTCAATACGAAGCGCTTCGCGGCTCATTTCGGTGATGCCATTGCGCAGATGTATTCAACGGCGACACGTCGTAAGGCGTAGTCGATCGTGTTGCACGGGGCAACGCCCCTCATGTATAAAAGTAAGTAATGTAGTGTAAAGTAATACTATACAAACAGAAGAACACGGCGGGCGTGATGAGCCCGCCGTCGCGAGGCGCTGCGACGAGCACTCGCGGCATCGTGTGGAACGGAGACTTGCATGCTCTTGCGCGTTTGGAGGCATCCCGTCAATCGGGCTGATCTCCCGGGTGCGATGGCGCGAATGTTCGCGCACTGGGTCACATGCAGGTTGGCCGTCGGCGCCATTCCACTTCCACTCCCGTTTGCCAACGACACCTGGCTGTTCTGCGAGCGGCGCAGCCGCGAGGCTGCAGGTTTGCGCCTGCTCGTGCTCAAGGATTTCGCGGCAATGAGCTTCGTGGCGCATTACCTGCGCTCAGCGGAGCATTTCGTCGATGTCGGTGCCGGGGTGGGCAGTTACACGGTGCTTGCGGCCGCTGTCACCGCGGCCAGGGTGACGGCGTTCGAGCCAGCGGAGGCGGCGGCGGCGGCGCTGATGCGTAACGTGGCTTTCAATGAACTCGCGGGGCTTGTCAAGTGCAGGCGGATCGGGGTCTCGGACGCCAGCGGCCGGGGCTACTTTCCCGCGGCCGCGGGTGGCAGGCTGCGGGCGGATCCGTGCGCAGAGGGGGAAGGCGTGGTCCGCCTGCAGCGGCTCGACGAGGCCTTGGGCGATGACGTGGCGCAGGTGCTCAAGGTGGACGTCTGTGGCGATGAGCTCGAGGTCCTGCGAGGCGCGCAGCTGACCTTGCAGCGGCCCGGGCTGGATGCCGTGATCGTTGGCACGGGGCGCGGGTGTCGGGGCCTGGCGCCACGCTGGCACCGTGTCTGCGCATTGCTCGAGCGCCACGGGTTCGAGCCCGCGGACTACGACCCGTTTGAGCGTCGCTTGCTCCGCCCCGCTGGGCTGAGCGACAAGGGCTTGTTCGTGCGCGGCCGGCGTGCGGACGCGATCATGCGCCGCGTTGAGCGCGCTGAAGGGTTCTGGCCGACCGAGGATCTGTGCGTATGATTTTCATGAGCGCCAGGGTAGTCTGATGGGAGATGCAGCGTAGATGCTCAAGAGCGATCTGGTGGATAGCCTTGTATGTCGGTTTCCGGCGCTGACGCGCAGGGATGTGGAGCTTTCGGTTGCCGTGATTCTCGATGAGATCCAGCGCCGGCTTGCCGCTGGAGGCCGTTTCGAAGTGCGTGACTTCGGCGTCCTTAGCACCCACGTCCTGCCGGGGAAAATGGGGCGCAATCCCCGCACCGGGCAGGCAGTGTACGTCCGGTCACGCCGTGTCGTTCATTTCAAGCCCGGGAAACGCTTGCGGGCCTGGGGCACTGGTCAGCTCGACGAGCTGCCGGGGCACAGCGACGCAGACATACCGTCCGCAAGCCGTCCCGCCGAGATGCCGCACGAACCTTCGTACCGCTCGTCCGAAGAGCGCGGCCACAGCGCGCCCTAGGGCTTGGCGCGGCTGCAGCGCGCAGCGAACACCAGGCCTTTGCCGAACACCGCGCGGATCGGCAGCATCAGACCGAGCTGGCGGGCTTTTTGGCGCAGGCGGTTGAGGACGACCTCGACGCGATGGAAGTCGCTCGTATCTTCACCGCTATACAGCGCGTGCAGAAGCTGCGGCTTTGGCAGCAGCTCGCCTGCGTGAGCGGTGAGGAGGTCGATCAGCCGGTTCTCGGTGTTCGAGAGGGGAAGCTGGCAGTTGTTCGGCGCGGTCAGCGTGCGTTCGCTGGGGTTGTAGCGCCAGAGCTGTCCAGCCTCTGCTGCGAGCGTCTCGTCGTTGCGGGGTAGCGACGGCTTTGGCGAGGCGCTCAGGCGACGCCAGGTGGCCTCGATGGTCACGTAGAGTTCGCGCAGATCCACGGGTTTCACCAGGTAATGATCGGCGCCGGCGCTCATGGCCTCGAGTCGGGTTTGCATCTCCCCGCGTGCGGTTATCACGATCAGCCCGCATGTGGGTTCCGCTTGCAGCTCGCGAATGATGGAGAGCCCGTCGTCGCCCGGCAGGCCGAGGTCGACCAGCGCAATGTCGGTCCGGGTGACCTGGCGCTGGCGCCTGAACGATTCGGCGGAGGCGGCCCCCCACACGATGTGGCCCTTGCTGCGCAGGAAGAACTCGAAGTTGTCGCGCAGGTCGTCGTTGTCCTCGACGATCGCGATATGGAGTGTCGTCATGTTCATGATGTGACCTGGCGTGCCTGCGTACCTGGTGGCCGGCGCGGCAGACTGAACTCGAAGGTGGCGCCTGCGCCGCCGGTGTGCACGAGGCACAGGTCACCGCCGTGGGCGCGCATGATCTCCCTGCTCACGTGCAGGCCAAGCCCCGAGCCTGACACATTGTGTGCCGCACTGCCGCGCTCGTAGCGCCCGAAGATGCTCGCCTCTTCGGTGGGGCTGATGCCGGGGCCTTCGTCACTGACGGTCAGGATGAAGTTATCCTGAGCCGCGGTGAGGCGGGCATGAATAGGGCTGTTGGCCGCGTATTTTATGGCGTTGTCCAGGACGTTGGAAAGCGCGATGGTGACGAGCGCGTGATCGCAGCGGCACTGTGTGTCCAGTCCGGGCTCGATGTTTACCTGCACGAGCTGCCGAGACGACAGACGTGCCAGCTCGGCAGCATTCTCGAGCAAGGCCGCGAGGTCGGTCGGTACCTGCTCGATGACGAGCGTTGCGGCTGACAAGCGCGCGTCGGCCAGGCAGTTGTCGGTCAGCGTGGTCAGGCGGCGGGTGGCGCGGTTGATCTGCGCGAGGCGGTGGGTAAGCGCCTCGGTACTGGGCGTGGGGCATTGGGCCAGGTTGCCGGTGGCGGCGGAGATTACCGACAGAGGCGTGCGGAACTCGTGCGACACCATGGCCAGGAACTGGCGTTGCTTGAACTGCGCATGGCGTTCGTCGCGCAGCGCGCGCTCGAGCTGGTCGTGGGCGTGCTGCAGGGCGGCGGTACGCTCCTTGACGCGATCCTCCAGGTGCTGGCGCCTGGCCTCGGCTGCGCCCAGCCGCTCGGCCTGCAGGCTGTCGAGTCTTTGCTGCTGCATGCGCAGCTCATGCACGCTGGCGAGCAAGATCGCGACCATCAGCCCAAGCATGGCGTACTGCCACAAGTGGAGCAGCGTCAGAGACACCGGTACCACGGCGAGCACGCTGAGCGCCGCGAGGATCGCCAGTGCTGACGTGATGGACACCGCGATCGCGATCGCTCTCGTGCCCGCCGACACGCCCTTGAGGCAGGTCAGACGCAGCGCGGTGGCGACGGCCAAGCCATGGATCAGCGCGTTCAGGGTCATCAGCACCGTCATCGCCTGGCCGTACAGACCGAGCAGGAGGGCGGTCACCGCACCGACGAATAGCGCGCCGCCGGCAAGCAGCACCTTGTCCGTGCGTGGGAAGTGTTGCCGGGTGAGGAGGGCCTCGCGCAGCAACCACAGATGCGCGGCAAGCGTGAGCAGGGTGCTGATGCTGGTCAGATGGTGGGCGAGCAGCGGGCGGTCCGGTAACAGCAGGACATAAGTGAAGCCCTGGGTGCTCGCCACCATGAGGTAGGCGACGCCGAGGGCCGACACCGCCAGCATCAGCCGTGAGCGCTGGATGAAGCCCAGGCCGATGCACAGCAGGGTGGTGACGCAGGCAATGCCAAAGTACAGCCCCCACAGGAAGCTGCTGCTGGCGCGCTGGCTGACGAAGGCCTCGGGCGAGGTGAAGTAAGCGGAGAGGAGACTGACGCTCGTGGTCTCGAGGCGGATCAGCATGGGTTGCGTGCTGTCCGGCGTCATGGGCAGCACGAAGTGGCGGTCGCGCACCGGGCGTGCGCTTGCGGGCAGCAGATCGCCGGTCTCCATGCGGGTGTAGCCATCTGCGCCGGGCACGAACACGGTGAGGCGATCGAGATACGGCGGTGCGACGACGAGCCACCAGGGGGCGCCACCTGGCCGCGGGGCGGGCGGGTTGAAGCGCAGCCATGACACCGCCCGCGTGTAGCCTTGCGACAGCGGGCCGTCATGCGACGAAAACTGCGTGCTGGACAGCGTGAGCACGGTTTGTGCGTCGAGTGCGCCATCGTCATCGACAAGAAGTTCGAAGGGCAGGTCGCTGCCGAGCCGGATCGTCTCGACGCGGGGTGTGGAGGCTGCGGCGCTCAGTATGCCGAGTGCGCCGAGCGAAAGGAGGACGAGGATCAGGGCCACGCCAACGGCGCGTACGTCCGGTGGGCGCGAGGCGGTAGCGTTGGGCATCGCAGGCAAGGGAGTGGTCGATTTTTGATGGAAAGGTAAGGTTTTGTTATGGAATCGTGAGAACGGTGAGTTCTGTGAATGGCGTGGATGAGGTAAGCATACATAAACTGGCTCGCGTTTAGGTAATGATTTGGCAATCCAACGAACGAGGTTGATTCATGTCGTCTCCACGTCCTCGCCCCTTGTTCTTCTGCCTGGCGCTTGCCGGTCTTGTCATGGCGACAGGTTGCAGTTCGCTGCAGTTCGATCGTGCCGCGCAGCGCGAGGCCAACCTCGCCAAGGACCTCGAGCAGCTGGCCTCCCTGCGCGGCGACGCCTTGCCCGCGCATCCGCTCGCGTTCGAGGAGGTGCTGGACATCGCCCTGCGCAACAACCTCGAGCTTCGTGTCACCGAGTACGAACTCGAGATTGCCTCGCGCGAGCGCGTGGCGGCCAAGCTCGACATGCTGCCGGAGCTTCGCGCAGAGGCGGGCGTGCTGCGGCGCAGCGACCCAGAGGTGAAGTCCGCCGTCGGTGCCGACGGAACCTCCCTGGGTACGAGCTCGATCAGCGAGCCACGCAACAGCCGCACGGCCGATCTGAGCCTGACCTGGAACGTGCTCGACTTCATGACGGCATCGATTCGCAGCAACCAGGCCGACATGCAGCAAGCCCAGCTCGAGTATCGCCGCGAGAAGATCCGCCAGCGTATCGCCCTCGACGTGATCACGGCCTATTGGCGGGCCGCGGCGGCTGAGGACGCGCTCGAATACAGCTACAACGTCAAGCGCCAGATGGAGCGCCAGTACGAGCGCCTGAGCGCATCCATGCGCAATGGCAGCGTGAGCCTGCTCGCGGGTAAGGAAGCTCAGCTCAAGCTCATCGAGCTCTCCATTGCCATCCAGAAGCTGCACGGCAATCTATCTACGGCGCGGCTCGAGTTGGTGCAGCTGATGGGGCTCAAGCAGAGCACGGAGCTGCGCCTGCAGCGCCCGGACTTGCGTGCCGTCATCAACATGCTGCCCAAGCCGACGGAGCTCGATATCAAGAAGCTCGAGTTCGTCGCGCTGCGCAACCACCCCGTGCTGTTCGAGAACGACCTGCAGGCGCTGATGTTGCAGGAGGATGCGCGTGCCGCGATGCTCAGCCTGTTCCCGGGTGTGAGCCTGTTTGCAGGCCGCCATTACGACGACAACGCGCTGCTGCAGACCAACACCTGGAACGCGATCGGCGCCGAGCTGAGCTGGAACCTCTTTGCCCTGCCCGCGAAGTTCAAGCGCATGGAGGCACGGGAGCTTGCAGTCGAGCGTGGCGAGGCCGACCGGGTGCTCGTCACCGCGTCGGTGATCACCCAGGTGCACCTGGGGCTGCTCGACTACGCCATCAAGGCGGACCGCTTCCTGCTCATGGACGACAGCTACAAGATCACGCAGGACATCGAAGGCATGACCGAGGTTCTGCGCACCGCGGGCCAGGCCACGGACATGCAGCACACGCAGCGCCTGCTCGAGAACCTCGCGACCAAGTTGCGTCGCGACGAGGCGGTCGTCGAGCTGTTCACCGCCTATGCCAAGCTGTTTGCCTCGGTGGGGGTTGCGCCCGACATGTGGCAGAGCAATCTGGTCGAACTGGGCGATATGCTTTACCAAGGCCAGGCCGTCACCCCCACGCCCGGCGAAGGTGAAGCCGGTGGCGAGGCAGCCGCAGACTACGCCGGCGCGCACACGCCGACCGCTGTGGCCATCCCCATCCATCCCGAACCCATGGTGCTCGCGAGCGCGGCGGTCACCCCCACGCTCACCGAGTCGTTCCCCAGCACCACGGAGGGGCGTGGAAGCCTGTCGGCGCATCAGGTTGCGGGCGCGCACCTGTGGGACATCCAGGTTGGGGCGTTTGTCCAGCCGGGGGCACCCGACAGCATTCTGGCGCAGGTGCGCGGGCTGTCGCTGCGCATGCTCGACAGTCGTGATGCCACCGTCAGGCCGGTGACCGATCGCGGTCGCACCCTGCAGCGAGTGCGCTTTCACCACCTCCCCGAGGCCGAGGCACGCAGGTTGTGCGGGGACTTGAAGGCCAGGGGCCTCGACTGCTGGGTGGCCCCGTCGCTGAGGAGCTGACGCATGTTGCGATTGGTTCCACTCGAAGAGCGCATCGTGCTCGATGCGGCGCTGATGGTCGAGCTCGCAGAGGCGCGTGAGGCAGACTCGCCCGATGACGATGACGCGCCCGGTCCGGGCACCGATGAGGCGCCTGGCGCTGACTTACAGCACGACACGGCCGCCGACGGTGCGATGTTCCTGGCTGCGCTCGAGCTGCTCGATGAGGGCATGGCCACGTTCTCCGCCACTCAGTTGCTGTCGGGCATCCAGTACCGGGAGGGAGATGGCTACCGCGCGGTGATTGATCCATCGGAGCTGCCGGTCCTGGATGAGGGCTTTGCGATATGGGCCGTCGTCGCACTGGAAGACGGTAGCGCGGGCGACGTGATCGTGCCGCCGAGCTTGGGACCCGGAAGCGGGTTCGTCGTTTCCAGCCCGAGCGCTGGCGTGATCAGTTTCTCCTTGTCGGCACAGTTGCTCGCCGAGAACACGCCGCAAGAAGCCGAAGAGCTCCTGCGCAACACGGTTGCGCTGGTGCGCTACGCCAACGTATCGCAGGACCCCGTGGAAGGCGTGCGCAATCTGAGCTTCACGCTGGGCAACGGTACCCAGGAGGCGATGGTCTCGCGCCCCTTGCTGCTGTCGTCATTCAACGACGCTCCGGTGATCAGCGACACCAGCCCGGTGAGCCTGAGCTTCTTCGAACCGACCGACCCGGCATCACGTGCCCCGCTGGCCTTGTTTGCGCCAGGCAGTCTGACGATAAGGGATGCGGACAGCGCGAACCTCACGCAGGCCTCGGTGTGGATCAGCGACTCGCCAGCGAGTGCGGCGGACGCACTGGGAACCCTGGACCGGCTGAGCGTGGCCTTGCCCGCCGATGGCAGCCTGGTGGCGCGCCTCGTGTTCAGGCCTGGTGCCGATGGTGTGGTCGGCGAACTGCGCCTGACCGTGTCGGGTGTGGCCGCACCGGACACCTATGCGCGCGTGCTCGAGAGCGTGCACTACGACAACCTCGACACCGACCCGCGCCAGTACTCGCGCACGGTGCGGATCAGCGTCACCGACCTCGACGACGACGGCGTGCGCGAGGATGCAAGCTCCGTCTCGCTCGAGAAGCGCATCGTCATCGAACCGACGAACACCGCGCCGAGCGTGAGTGTGGCCGATGGGCAGTTCAGAGAGGCAGTCAATCGCACCGGTTACGTGCCCTTGCTGCCGGGGCTGCGGCTGCTCGACCCGGACAGCAACAACCTGCTCAGCAAGGTCGTGGTCACCATCGCAAACCCGGACGGCCCACCGAGCGACTTCATCAACACCTTTGCCGGTGGCAGCGCCCTGTTCTCCATCAGCCGTGTCAGCGAGGGTACGACGGAGGTCTACACGGTGCGGCCCACGGCGCCCACGGCGACCGTGGGCGAGTTCCAGACCTTGTTGTCGGCATGGACCTACGCGAACAGCTCGCGTGCCAACGTCGACCACAGCATCGGCATCACGGTGGCGGCGCACGATCCCGAGGGCGCGGTAGGGGCTGCCAGCTCCACCTTGACCGTCGTGGCCAAGCCCGACGCGCCCACGAGCGCCAACCTGCCGCAGGCGATCGCGCCAGAGCGGCTCACGGTCGATGAGGACGCTCGCCTGGCGCTGCCCGCCGGGGTGTTCCCGTTTGCCGATGCGGACGGCGACGCGCTGGGGGGTATCACAATCGTTGATCTGCCGCTGAACGGCACGCTGTCGGTTGACGGTGAGGCGGTGCGAGCCGGGCAGCTGCTCCTGCCTGCAGAGCTCGCCAGGCTCGAGTACGTTCCCAAGGCCGATTTCTACGGCAATGACGGCTTTGGCTTCCGCGTCTGGGACGACAGCGGCGACCAGGGCGGGCCCGGATTGTCCAGTGCGGACTATCGTGCGGTGATCAAGGTCCAGCCTGTGCCCGATGCGCCCGTCAGTGGCGACCTGCCGCTCGCGAGCGAGCCTGAGCGCTTGACCGTGGACGAAGACGGTCGCCTGCCCTTGCCGGCGACGGTGTTCCCGTTTGCCGACGCCGACGGCGACGCGCTCGCCGGGGTGACGATCACCGCGCTGCCCGAACATGGGACGCTGCTGCTTGCAGGGGAGGCGGTGGCCGTGGGGCA